>NZ_BLWC01000002.1 GCF_013167895.1 Streptomyces fulvorobeus
GGGTCGGGGAGGTGGGGGTGGGTCCAGGGGGCGGGGGTGATCAGGTGGACACCGGACCGCTTGGGGGCGACGCCGTCCATGCCGGTGGTGTGCTCCAGCTTCCCGATCGGCAGCCACACCTTGAGCGCACTCAAATAGGCGGCGTTGACGTCCAGGGCGGTCACCCGGAGGTCAGGGCAGGCGGCGCGCATCGAGTAGGCGGGGTTGGTGTAGGCGGGGCGGGCCTCCCAGATCTGGTCCGGCTCCTTCGTCGAGGGCTTGTGCAGGATGTCGGGGAGCGCCGGATAGGCGGTGTACTCGTAGCGGGCCGTGGCCCGCGTCTCGTTGAAGAGGTGCATGACGTCCGGGATCGCCCGGCCGATCAGCGCCTTCAGCGCGGCATCCTCATCACCGCCGGCGCGCTCCGCCTCCTGCTCGACCGCACGCCGGATCAGCGCCATCAGATCCGCTTCGGCGCGCTCGGCGCTCTTGGACCGGCGCTGCGGGCGGGTCGGCACCGGGGCCGGGACCGGCGAGACCGGAGCCGGAGCGTGAGCGGGAGCGGGAGCGGGAGCGGCCGGGGCGGCAGCCGGAGCGGGCGCGGCGGCGGCCGGGGCGGGCGCGGCGGCGGCCGGGGCCGCAGTCGGCGGAGTGGTGGCGGGCTGGCACAGGGCACCGGAGTGGAGCGGGCGGCCGTCCGTGGACTGGTAGGCCGTCTCGACACCGCACCGGACGCACGGGCCCGGGTCACCCTCGATCGCGCGACCGTCCGGCCCGCGCAGCGTCTCCAGGTTGGTGAACACCGCAGGCACCGGCGGGGCGGGCGGCTGCGGGGGGCCGGAGGGCGCACCGGTGAACAGTGCCGCGACCGCGTCCTGGGCGGGCGCCGGGTGAATCTCGGCTAGGCCCTTCAACAGGCGCAGGTAGGACAGGCGAGCGGGCGGGACGGGGGTAGACGCTCCGGTCTCCCAGTTCGCGACGGTGCCGCGCTGGACTCCGACCGCCGCAGCGACCTGGGCACGTGAGAGCCCGGCCGCCTCGCGGAGCCGCAGGCGCTCCTCCGGCGGCGGGATCGCGGCGTTCAGCCGAGCCTCTTCGAGCAGCGATTCAACGCTCACATCTTCACTCATGAGAAAACTGTACCACCATTGCACGGCTTTTAGTGCTAGATTGCGCATCAGTTGCACGAGTCTTGGTCGTCACGTAGCGAGGAGCATAGGGGCATGCAGCAGACACAGCAGGCGAACCCGGCCGGGATCACCCTCCGGCCCCACCAGGTCGAAGCCGTTGACGCGATCGTGCGCGGCCTGTCCCTGCCCCCGGACGGGACGGTGCCCGTGGGCGGGCTGCGCGGGCAGGTCCACATGGCCACCGGAACGGGCAAGACCATCACCGCGGCCATGGCCGCGCTCAAGCTGTGCCCGACCGGGGTGATCGGCATCCTGGTCCCGACCCTGGACCTGCTCACGCAGACGGTCGAGGCGTGGCGCAGGGTGGGGCACACCGGCCCCGCCGTCGCCGTGTGCTCCCTCGGGGCCGACCCACTGCTGGAAGCCCTCGGGGTGCGCTGCACGACCAACCCGACACAGCTCGCCCTCTGGGCAAGCTCGGGGCCGATGCTGGTGTTCGCGACGTACGCGAGCCTTTCCGGGCAGGGGATGGCCGACGACCAGGGCGACGCCGACGACGAGACCCTGGGCGTGCTGGAGATGGCGCTGCGCGGCTCGTACGGGCAGCAAATGTCGCCCTTCGACCTGGTGGTGGTCGATGAGGCGCACAGGACGTCGGGCGACGCCACGAAGTCCTGGGCGGCCATCCACGATCAGTCCCGCTTCCCGGCCGCGCGGCGGCTCTACATGACCGCGACCCCGCGCCTGTGGACGGCCGGCCCCGCCGCGTCGACGCCCGGGGACAAGCAGGAGACCGGCCCGGCCGGGGCCGCGCCCAGCGGCGGTGAGGCGCTGGGCGGGCGGCTCGTCGCCTCGATGGACGACACCGAGCTGTACGGGCCCGTCCTCCACGAGACCGGCCTCATGGAGAGTGTGGAAAGGGGAATCCTCGCCCGTTTCGAGATCGACGTCCTGGAGATCCGCGACCCCTCACCCCTCGCGGACAACGCGTCACTGGAGGAGCGGCGGGGCCGGCGGCTCGCCGCCCTCCAGGCCGCGCTCCTCAAGCACGCTGATGAGACCGGCGTCCGCTCCTACATGACGTTCCACAGCAGGACGCTGGACGCCATGAGCTTCGCCCGTGCGATGCCGGAGACCGCCGCCCGCCTCCACGCCACCGACCCCGCCGCCTACCCCCGGCGCGTCGGCGCGGACTGGCTCTCCGGCGAACACCCCGCCACCCACCGCCGCGACGTCCTCGCCCGGTACGCGGACGGCCTGGACGCGGACGGATGGGTGTGCGAGCTGTCGTTCCTGGCCTCCTGCCGGGTCCTCGGTGAAGGCGTCGACATCCGGGGCACACGGGGGGTACAGGCCGTGGTCTTCGCGGACACCCGCAGCAGCCCGGTCGAAATCGTGCAGATCATCGGGCGTGCGCTGCGCCAGGAGCCCGGCGACGGCAAGGTGTCCCGGATCATCGTCCCGGTCTTCCTGGAGCCCGGGGAGGACCCCGGCGACATGATGGCCTCCTCCAGCTACCGCGGCCTTGTAGCGGTCCTCCAGGGTTTGCGTGCACACGATGACCGTGTCATCGAGCGCATGGCGCTGCCCACCACCACCGCACGCGGACAGATCACCTCCGTGCTCGCCCTCGACCCGCAGGAAACCGCAGCCGTCGAGGACGAGGGCCAGGAGGACGACGCCGGCGAGAGCGCGGCGGCCGGCCCCGCCGACGACCAGGACGACGAGGACGACGAGGACGACGGCAAGGAGGATGAGGGCCAGGGCGACGAGGAGAGCGACGCGGCACCGAGCATCGCGCCCGTGACCACGCCGCTGCTGCGGTTCTCCCTCCCCCGCGACCCCGAGAGCATCGCCCTGTTCCTGCGCACCCGCGTCCTGCGGCCCGACTCCGAGGTCTGGCTCGCGGGGTACACCGCACTGCGCACCTGGGTCCAGGAGCACGGCCACGCACAGGTCCCCCGTGAGACCACCATCGAGCTGGGCGACGACGGCGACACCTATGGGCTGGGCACCTGGGTCAGCGAGCAGCGCCGCAGCTTCAAGGCCGCAACCCTCAAGCCCTGGCGCACCGACCTCCTGAACGAAATCGGCATGGTCTGGTCGGTCGCGGACGCCGCATTCTGGAAGAACCTCGGCGCGGCCCGCGCCTACATGGCCGCGCACGGCAGCCTCGCCTGCCCGAGGGGCGCGGTGATGGACGGGGTAGCGGTAGGCCAGTGGCTCGCCAACCTCCGCAAACCCGGCGGGCTCGGCAGCGACCCGGTACGGGCCGACGAGCGGCGCAGGGCCCTGGAGGCGATCGACGCGGACTGGAATCCGCGGTGGCCCGTCGACTGGCAGCGCCACTACACCGCCGCCCGCGCCCTGCTGGCTGAGGAGCAGGGCCAGACCGAGATCCTGCCCGGCGTCACCGTGAACGGCCTCGACGTCGGCACCTGGATCACCAGGCAGACCGGCCCCGCCGTCTGGGACACCCTGGACCCCGAGCAGCGCACACGCCTGGAAGCACTCGGCCTCAAGCCTCAGACCGACAGCGCCCAGGCCGCCCCCGCCGGGAAGGGCGGCACATTCGAGCGGGGCATTGCTGCGCTCACCCAGTACGCCCAGCGCGAAGGACACCTGCAAATCCCCCGACAGCACACCGAACTGGTCGTCATCGACGGCCAGGAGCACGCCGTCAAGGCGGGCATCTTCCTCGCCAACAACAAGACCCGGCGAACGAAACTCACCGCCGCGAAGCTGGCCGCGTTCGCCGCCCTCGGCGTCGACTGGGCAGCCGAATGACCGCCCTTGCTCTCGCCGTCGCCCTGGCGGCCGGGTACCTCCTCGGCCGCCTGCGGCCCTGGCTGCGCCTCGGAGACTGGGCGGCCGACCAGATCCGCCACACCGGGGCGTGGGCCCGCGGCCGGCACAGCCGCCAGGCCGCCGTCCTCCTGGCCCACGCACTCACCGCGCCGCGCACCAGCTGGCGCATCATCCGCACCCCCGCAGCCGCCAGGCAGGAGCCCGCCCCCGTACGCGACCCCAACTGGGCCGCCACCCGCGCTACTCGCACCGACCAGGGAGACACCGAGTGAACACCGAGCAGAACACCGGCGCACCCCCACAGCACGACGCGGCGGCCGTCCTGGCGGCGGCGGACCGCTTCCCGTGGGCCCTCGCACCGCCGAAGGTGCGTCACTGGCCGGACGGGGCATTCCTGGACACCGCGCTCAGCGCGGTACGCCCCGAGGAACGCGCAGGCTACATCGAGCAGCTGGAAGCGTTCGTGCAGCAGCACCGCGCCCGCCTGGAGGAACTGCTGCGGGCGTACGGGCCGGGCAGCAGGCCCGCCTCACACGGCCGGTACGCACTCGTCGGACAGCCCGAGACCCTGGTCATCCTGGAACGCATGGAAACCGCTCCCTTCCTCCTGCGCAGCACATGGGACGACGAGCAGGAGGACGTCTTCCTGGACGATCTCGAATTCGCGTGGGGGCCGCGTATCCGCCTCAGCCGGTGAGAGACCGGGAAGGTGTGGCGGGGCCGGGCAGGGCGATCCTGTCCGGCCCCGCTGCTGTGTGGTCAGCCGAAGTCGAGCGTCTGCACCCGGTCAAAGGCCGGCTGACGCGCTACCCCCGGGCCGGGGTGCTCGTTGAGCGGGCATGAGCCGATCACTGCGCGCCCTGGCCGTGGGCGTCACCGCCGCTGCCCTTCTCACCTCGATGCAAGCGCCCGCCCAGGCCGCGGCCTCCGCGTGCACGCATCACTTCTCCGGGCCGCAGGTCTGCATCTCCACCACCGGGGAGTCGGGCAGCGCCAACCCCGGCAAAGTCTGGACGTCCTGGACCAACCCGCCCCGGGACCGTACGCGGGCGACGGTGCACATCACCGAGCCCGATGGCTTCACCTATACGATCACCGCCCGCCGCCGTGGCGGCCAGCTCATCGCCTCGACCATCCCCGGCGACCTGCTGGACGACGGCAAACTGTGCGCCCGCTACCAGGGCTCCCGCCGCACCGCCTGCGTACAGATCATCGACCGCAGCTGACCCACGACTGCCAGCTTGTCGCTACCCCAGGGACCGCGCCCGCTTAGCTCGTCCTACCTTCCAAGCATGGGTCTGAGGCGGCAGGAGCGGCAGCGCGCCCCGGTGCGGCTGGTACTGACAGCGTCTCCGGGCGGCTCATGCCGCGCACCGCTCGCGCTGCTCCTGGCGGCGGGCGACGCGCCGGAGCTCCACCCGGGCCGCCGGGGCCCGGCCCGCCGGAGTGGACCAGAACGGATGCCACCACAGCTGCTCGGACAGGGCCAGCAAACGGCGGCGCAGCGTGGTGGTGCGGGCCGGGCGAGGAGTCGCGAGCTCCCGGTAGGCCACGAGCCATGCCCGCTGCGTCTGCACAAGATCGTCGGGGAAAGGGAAGTGCTCCATACCTGCAATTAGAGCACTTGTTCGAATACCGGCGCAGCCGCCTCCGGTGTTCATCGCGTTGATCAGCCGCCGCGTTCGCCTCCGCCTCCGCCGCGTCGGTCGGCGTCTCTTATTATCGAACACGTGAGCGATATTCCGGACGCGGTAGAGCGGCAGCCCTGGCAGCCGACGGACGGGCCCGCACCGACCGTGCGGTGCTGGCCCCCCGCAGCCCAGCCAGCGCTTTACGTGCGGTCCGGCGGCCGGTGGCGCTACGCCCCCGTACACGCCCGCCACGAGTACCCCGATGGGACGGTGGCCTACCAGGCCGCGGTGGACCTGCACGGCGACACCTCGGTCACGGTCCGGCTCTACCCCTGGCCTCAGCCCGGACTCCGCCGCGCCCACGGAGCACCGGACCGACCAGCCCGTGGCTGAGACGGGCCAGGACACCGGAGCCTGATCCTGAACCCCATAACGTCGCCAAGGGCAAGTGAGCCGCACTCCTTCGGGGTGATCTTCCCGAAGGAGTGCGGTCGCTGCGCCACGGCTGGCAGCCTGAGCGGATGACTGACCACACACGGCCACGGGTGTACGGCACCGAGCACGACAGCCCCGCGACCGGACCGCAGCCCGGCCACACCTATCGCGAGCTGACCGGCGGGCCGCTGGACGGGCAGCTGATCGAGGTGACCGGCTGGACGGACGAGGAGATCACCACAGGTGCATACCTCATCACCCCTCACACTGCGTACGGGCCGGGCGGGCGAGCCTCCTACGCGCCGACCTTCAGTCGTCCAGACGGCCCATGGGTGTGGGAAGGCGACGTGCCCTGACCGGCCGAGCACGCCACGCCCCCGAGCGGTCCAGCGGCGGGCAAGGTCGTATCTCTGTCGGACGCCGCCACCGAGGTCTGGGACACGGCCGCCCGCCGGGTGGAGCCCTTCGGCGGCGCTGGGGACACGGTGGCGTCGGTCCGTACCACCGCCGCCTGGAGCCCTCCGAGGAGCCCGGCAGCTTGATCGATCTGAAGGTGCCGGTCAGCACCTTCACCCTCGGCCCGCCGGCTATCAGGCTACCGAGCCCGCGTGCTCCGTGGGGTCAGAAACAGGCACTCAGCAGCCCGTCATACGGTGCGTCGGGTGGTGGCCCACTCGATGACGTCGGCGGTGCGGCGCGGGTGACTGCCCCGGAGCAGGGCGAGGAGTCTGGGCGCGAGGTCAAGGGCGGTCTCGGGGTCGGTGTCGCGGATGACATGCCACACGGAGTGGGCGTTGCGGATGACGCGGAGCAGATCCGCGCGGCCCGTCCCGGACGCGGCCCCGGCTTCGAGCAGTCGCTCCGCTGTTTCCACAAGGAGCTCGACGGTCTCTGCGCTGTAGGTGGTGGCGGGGTCGGTGAGGGCGCGCCACGCACGGATGCCGATCGCATGGGGGTGGTCGGCATGGTCGGCAGGTGCTGCCGTCGCACCCCGGCAGGGCGGCGTGTGGGGCTCGGTGGGTGGCGTCGGGTGGGAGGCGACATCGACCACGCTGCCGTCCGGGAAGATGATCATGTTCCAGGGGCAGGCGAGGCGGACTCCACCGCGCGGGCGCGCACGGGGCGGGCTGCGAGAGCGGCCCGCACGCGTAGCTCCGTGCGGCCCTCTTCGCGCACTTCCTTGAGGTCATGGCCGCTGGAGATCACCTGGCCGTCCAGGGTCAGGATGAATCCGGCTACGTCGTCGGGGCGGATCATCAGGGCGTACAGCGGATGCGCAGGGATATTGGTCAGGTCGTACATCATGCCCCCTTCGGGAAATACGGTGGTGCCCATCCCACGTACTGCGCTCCCCATTTGGTCTCCACATCTGATGCGGGAATCACGTCGACGTACCCGGGTCGGAGCACATCATTGCTGATGATCTTGCCGTCTCCGAGGTATACGGATACATGCCCGTGCTCATTCCCGGTTTCCCAGTACATGAGCGCACCAGGCGGAATGTCACGTGAGCCGGGATGTTTCATGTGTTCGGGCATTACACGGTAATGGGTGATGGCTGATCCAACGCCCGCAGCATTCCATCCGTACACTTTGGCGGTAAATTTTAGGCACCATTTCCACCACTTTTTTTCATTCAGCCCCGGCTGACTCTTCGCCCATTCGATGGCTTCCGCTGTGGAGCGCGGGTTCTTGACTTCCGGCGGCCAGTCGGCGGCGTCGTCGTGGAACGGCGCCCCGACCGGTGTCTCGCTGGCCGGGGTGCATGCTCCCTGCTCGGGAGTGGACGGGTCCTGCTCCCTGCCTGTCTCGGACCCGGCCCGGGATAGATCGATGCCGGCCTGAGTGGCGACCTGCTCAGCTTGGCCACGGCGGGTGATGTACAGGCCGGGGTAGGCAGAGCGCTGTACCCGCTGGGCGGCTACCCCGGGGTCCATGAGCTGCCATTTGGGGACGTCGACCAGGCCGGGCGGGCGTCCGGGATTCCCTCCGAAAAAGAGGCCCGCGGAGTGCGGTGGATTAGTGATCTCAGCTGGGGTTCCCCATCCCTGTGACGGGCGCTGCTGAAATAGCCCGAGCGAATCAAGGTGACCGTGGTTGATGTTTTGCAGTCCGCTTTCCTGTAGTGCTGTCATAAGAGCGATCAGGGACGCCTTTCCGGGGAGCTCTCTTTCCTGGGCGACGTTGTCGATGATTTTTGCATTGTGGATCTGCTGTGCACGGATCGGACCGGGCACGGTGCTGGCCGAGGTCACTTCCTCGGGGAGTCCGGAGATTTCGCACCCGGCGCCTCCTCCTTTTCCGTCAGCTGATTTTTTGGCCGCTCCGGCGATCAGGGTGGTCGCCCCGAGACCGAGCATTCCGATCAGGCCGAGTGCGGTCCCGATGCACCCGGCCTTGAGGAGAAAGGGCGTAGCTGCGCGGGTGGCCGCTGCTTCGGTCATGTCACGGACGTCCATCAGACCCCCAGCACCCGGGAGACCCGCCAGCCTGCGCGGGTCAGGGTGAGCTCCACCCGCAGGAGGGCGGTGCGCCGCGCGGTTTCGTAGCCGGTGACGTTCAGGGTGGCGGTGACCTTCCGCCATACCTGGGCCGGGTTGTCGGGGGGCAGATCGGCTTCGGCCGGGCGGACGGCGACAGCTACGACCCGGGTCCTCTCACCACGGCTGACCTGGTGCCCCCACCCGGGCGGGGCATTGTCGATCAGATTCCGCGTCAGGTCGTCGGTGGCCTGTGCCGCGGCGCGGCGCACGCTGGCCCGGTGCGTGCCGTCCGCCACAGGGTCGCGGGTGAGGTAGGCGCGCACCCACTGCCCGGCGACATCGTCCGGGGTGTCCGTGGGCTCTGTCGCTGGGGTGCAGGCAGGGCGGATGCGGTGGGCGGGGAGGCTGCGGCGGGGGGCCGGTCGTCCGAGCCTTCCGTCTCATGCCGGCCTCCGCACCGGGCGACGGTGCCCAGGACGAGGACCAGGAGCACGAGCACGAGCACGGCGGCCGGGCTCATGGGGCGCCGCCGTACCTCGCTGAGGACGGCGGCCCGTTCACGGCGAGCGGCGCGGCGGCGTGCGCGCCGCCGCTGCCGGGATGTGTCCGGCGGCGGGCCGTCGTCCTTGGGGGCAGGGCATCGAGGAGTGCCCGCCAGTCCGGACCGGGGTCGGGGGTGTGGCGCTGGGCCATGGGGTGTCACTCCGTCAGGGGCGCGGTGGTGGTGGGGGGTAGCGGCGGCCGACGCGTGGCCGTGGGGTGCGCGGCGGGGGCAGTGTCCTTCGTCGCGCCGAGGGGGCCGGCGGCTGGGTCGCCCTGCGGGCAGTCCCCTGCGGGCGCGCAGGGATCGTTCTTGCCGTGGGTGGGGACAGGGGAACTTGCTGCCCCTGCTTCTGGGCGGTGGCCGGGGCGGGGATGGTCGTCACGGTCGGGGAATGCGTCGGGGCGGGGATGGACGGTTTCCCGTGCCCGGCCGGCTGCGCCCCGGCGCGGCCTGCGCGGCGGTGGGCGGCGGCCACGGTCGTTCCCGGGCCGGTGCCGCCGGGGCCGGGGCTGCGTCCCGGGCCTGTCCCGGCCCCCGGGGCAGGCCGGGGAGGAGGAAGAGGAAGGGCAGGCGGTGGCGGTGGTGGGGGCGGTGGGGCGTGTGGCCGGGGTGAGACGGCCGTGGCCGGGGGCCGGCTGCGCCGTTCGACCGCGTCCCCGATACGGCTGGAGATGCGGCCCGGTGTGCGCAGGACCCGGCCCGCCTGGCGGCTGAGGGTGCGGGTAGCCATCACGCCCATCAGTGCTCCCGCACCGGAGCTGGCGCCGACCCCGCTGGCGCCGACGATGCTGGTGAGGATGGCTCGGTAGCGGAAGGCCGCGACGGCTCCGGCGATGGAGAGGGCGGAGGAGCCGAGCCACCCGTAGGTGGGCATGGCCAGCGCGGTCGTCATTTGAATGATCATGACCCCGCCTGCGGTCAGGGTGGTGATGGCGGACTGCATGACTGTGCCGACGAGAGCGTCCATCCACCGCACACCCCACTGGCGGGGGCGGCCGGGGATCACCCACAGAGCCGCGAAAAGCGGGCCGACCACGAGCAGGAAGAGCGCGGCCATCATCGCGGTGACGGACCCGAGGAGCAGGGTGATCAGCAGCAGCCCGAAAAGCAGCGCGACGGGCACGGCGATGATGAGTACCCCTGCGCGCTCCAGCGGACGGTGTCCCTCACGCCAGCTCTTCGCTTCCGTGCCCACACCGTCGTCGACGTGCTCCTGGAGGTAGCTTTTGCGCTTCTCCTTGTCGGCCCCGTAGTCCAAGATCGCTTTGCCGTGCTTCTGGCAGAGCTCCACCGATCCGAACTCGGCCAGACACCAGGGCAGGGCGACGTAGACGCGCCATACGGTGTCGGTGGCACGGCGCGACACCCGGTCCGAGGCGTCGCCGGAGTAGGTGGTGGTGTGCCCGAGGGTGAACGGCATCTTCTCGATGCCGGCGCCCGATCCGATCCCGGCGTCCGTGGCGGACATGGCGATGTCGGTGCCGATCATGCGGCCCTCATCAACCCCGTCCACCCAGATCGTCGGGGTGGTGAGCAGCGTGGCCGCCGCCACCGCGGAGACCAGCACCCAGGCCAGCTCCGAGACGGCATTGCCCTCCCCTCGCTGGCAGCGCAGAAAGGCCACCACGCCGCCGACCGCCAGGGCGGAGGGGAAGAGCCCGACCGCGACCGCGCCGGCACTTCCGCTGATCGCCTGCGTCAAAGGTCCCCGCACCTCGGGCAGGTCGGTCATTCCGAACGTCCAGTCAGCCAGCGTGCTCACGGCCGCGCCGATGGTCACCAGGATCACCATCAGCACGTCGGCGATCATGTGCAGCGCCGGCTCCAGCACATCCCACTGGCCATAGTCCGTGTCGAGAGACCAGGTCAGCAGGTCGGGGTACGTCTCGTACATCGTGCCGCCGCCCTTGGGGGCGGGCGGGGCAGGCAGGAGGCCGCCCACGCCCTGGGGGTCGGCACTGTCGGCGTGTGCCGCCCCGGACGTGGCGGACAGGGTGGTGATCACCGCCATGACCGGAAGGGCCACGGTCCGGCCGCGCGGGGTGTGGAGGGTCACCTGATCTCCCGCGACAGGGCGGACAGGATCGGGTCGGCCGCGTGCGTGAGGTCGCTGTCCGCCACGTCCTCTCGCTGCTCCACCCACCAGGCCCCGGCCGCGTCGGTCATGCGCAGCGCCGTGAAGCTCGCGCGGGCGGGCTTGCCGGGCCAGGTGACCGTGTGGGTGACCATCACGCCCCACCCGGCCGGGTGGGCCGAGGTGGCCGGTACGCGGGTGGGGGGACGGTCCAGGAGGACGGGCCCGATGTCGGGGCCAGCCGGGTCGGGTGGCTGGGGGGTGGGGTGACGGTCATGGCAGTCGCCGCGGCGTGCGGTCGCCATCAGGGAGCAGGCGGTGGTCCAGTCGGAGGCCAGGACCGCCCGCATGTAGGCGCGGGCCCGGTCGGCGGCGGCCGCCGAGGCCGCGGGCTGCTTGTCCTGGCCACTGGTGGTGGTGGTGGTGCAGCCTGCGGCCAGGGCTACGGCCAGGAGGACGGCGGCGGACATCCGGTACCGGGCGGTCACAGGGTCACCTTTTCTGCGGCGGGGGCTTCGGCGGTGGCCCGGGGGGATGTGTCCAGCAGGTCCAGGAGCTCGCTGGTCGGGATGTCGATCTGCACCGTCGCCGCACCGAATCTGCGGTCCCGGATGATGCAATGGCCGTGCCTGATCTCGCCGGACGGTGCGATGCCGATGGAGCGGATCAGCTCCCGGCTGCGCGGGCCGGGCGGGAGGCCCAGCATTTCCGCGAGTGCGTCCTGCTGGGCGGTGGTGGTGAGCTGGAATCCGTAGACCGTGGCCAGCTGCTCCATGACGCCCGGCATCGCGGCGAGGCCGGTGGCGTCCTGTGTGTCCAGGTGCAGGCGGGTGCCCAGAGCGCGGCCGACGCGGCTGATGTAATCCAGGAAATGGCGTCCCTGGGGGGTGCCGGTGAGCACATGCACCTCCGGCACCAGGACGAGCTTGGTCAGGGTCCGCAGGTCCGGCCGTCCTGACGTGGTGATCCCGTAGGCGAGGATGCTGTGCATCGCCGCGACGGAGAGGGCCTGCGCGCTGGTCCAGCGCTCCCGCTCCTCCCCCACCGCAGGCAGGGTCAGGCCCGGCATCTGCACCACCCACACCCCCGGGTCGGTCGTCAGGGGTGCGGGCCCGCCCTCGGGGCGGCCCATGAAGAGGGCTCCGTGCGGGGTCTGGGCGAGCTCCCACAGCGCGGCCCCGGTCTCACACGCCAGCCGGTCCGAGGATTCCCGCAGGTGGCTGATGACCTGCCATGTCGCCGGCTTTGTGCAGGAGTCGAGCACGTGGTTCGTCGCGGCCTGGAGGGCCACCTCCGCACCGGCCGCCCGCAGGTGAGCGGGCGTCACGAGCGACAGCTGGGCAGGCACCTCGGTTCGCGCGGCGTCCCGCCCGGCCTCGGCCAGGAGCGGGATGAGGTCGGCCGTCCCCGCCATGGCCCGGGACATCCGCACCAGCCGGGTCGGCAGACCGTACCGGGCCGCCGCCAGCGGCAGACCGCCCATGTCCCCTTTGAAATCAATGGCCAGGACCCAGGCGGTGCCCATGGCGGCCTCCAGGGCGAGCATCGCACCGGTCAGTCCCTTGCCACGGCCCGCGCGTCCGATGGCCGCGCTGACCGTCGCGTCCCGGTGGTCGGCCACGGGTGCCATCCTCACCACACCCGGCGTCGACCCGGTCAGGAAACCGATGACGGGCCCGGTGTCGTCACCGACCCTGGCACCACCCCACCACCACGCCCCCGCCATCGCGGACGTGTCCCGCACATGGCCCAGGCCGGGCACCCGCACACGGTCTGCGGGCCAGGTCTCCAGCCAAAGGGCGCGCTGCTCGTCGGTGCCGACCTGGGCTGTGATGCCCAGGTCGGCGTAGTGCGCGGTCACCGCGTCCACGCGGGCCCGCAGGTCCTCCAGGCCCGTCGTGCTGGTCACGATCAGGCGGGGGTGGTCCTCCACGAGGGAGGACTCCTCCCGCTCCAGGTCGGCCCGCAGCCCCGCCATCGCCTCACCCGCGTCGGTGATGACCTGGCCCGGATCGCCGATCGCGTGATCGGCCGCCGACCGCGTCTGCTCCCGTACCGTCTTGGCGACGTCGTCGGTACGCGCGATCGCCTGGCGCTTCGGCAGGACCCGCAGCCGCACCGACGCCTCGGGGCTCACCGGGGTCAGCCGGCCCCAGACCTCGTCCTCGACCTGGCCCTCCTGGGAGGGCGGCAGATAGACCACCTCCGCCAGCGTGCGCAGCCACTCCCCCACGCCCGGGGTGCTCATCCGCTCGGGGAAAACGGGCATCGTCAGGACGCTGACCCACGCCGCGGCGTCCCCGTGGGCGTCAACCATCCGCATGTGGTCCGGGTAGGGCAGCGCCCGCCCCTGGGTCAGCGCCGCCAGCGCCGCCCCGGTCACCAGGGACCGGCCCGCTACGGGGGCGGGCACGCCCCGGTGCTGCTCGCGGGTGATCATCCAGGCCAGCAGCTCCACGGTGGCCGCCGAGCACCGCCAGGGCGAGGATTCCAGGCGTCGACCGAGACGCCGTGCGGCGGCGTCCCAGGAGGCGAGCTCCGGCGCGGGCACCCCGGAGGGGGACACCCCGGCCGCGTCACTGACCCGCCGGGCCGCCGAGATCTGCCGGGTACCCAGACGCACGCCCAGGAGCACGTGCCGGATGGGCAGGGCGATCTGGTCGAGGCGCGCGGCCCTGTCCTCGGCCCACTCCTGCCACCGGCCCGCACGGTAGAGCTGCGGTGCTTCCGCCCGGTAGTCGGCAGCCGAGTAGGGCGACCACAGCACCCGCAGGTGCACGTCCATACCGGCCAGGGCTGAGGTCATCGCCATCTCCGCCCGCGCCTGCTCACCGTCGCGCTCCGCCTCGCCCATCAGGTCGGAATTGCTCGTCTCACAGGTCCACCACCCCCACGCTTCGCTCTCGGTCAGCACCAGCCCGTCCGCGATGCCCGCGTAGGCCGGGGGCGGTGCCGAGCGCTCCCCGCCCACCCCCAGCAGGGCCGAGATCTTTTCCAGCACCTTCATGTGCGCCTCCCCGTGCGGCGACCGCGCCGGGTCACCTTCACCATGTGGTCCGGCCCGTACAGCCGGACTGTGTGTGCCATACCGACCGCCGGTCCGGCCGGCGGGACGTCTTCGGCCCCGGGCGCACCGAGCAGGCGGCGGGCACCGGCCCGGCCCAGGGACCGGGTCAGCGCCGGGGCGTGCCGCTCCCACCGCGCCCGGCGTGAGATCCACTCCGACCGGTGGGCCAGCGCCCGCCCGCCGCAGATCACCGGCCGGTGTCCGAGCAGCTGGTAGTGCGCTCCGACCACCCACACGGCCAGCACCGTGCGCCGGTCGCACTGCCGGGAGGGCTGCGCGCCCAGCACCGTCATCAGCGCGGGCGGCAGGAGGTAGAGCGTCATCCAGGACAAGGACGGGAAGCCCACCAGGAGGAGAAAAAATCCGTCCCAGACGGCGAAGACGAGTGCGCCGAGCAGCATCGTCCGGCGCAGCACCCCTTTCCCGAGATCGATACCGAAAAGTTCGTACTGCCGTGGCTCCAGGTTACTGAAATGCTGCGTGTATGTGATTCCGCTCCGCATCAGGAGGCAATCACTTTTGCCAGGTCAGTGACGACTTTTTTCGCCATATCGGGAAGCCACACAAAGATTGCGCAGAAGGAAGCCGAAGCGAAGAGCGCCAGCTTTTTGTTGAAGTCGTCATCCCAGGAGAGTTTTGTGGCCTTGATCGCCAGTCCGAGGATGAGGACATTTCCGCAGATCACCAGCACGGTAGATTTGAGGGCGTTTCCGGTCAGCGCCGCAAGCGTGATGTCGTGCACAGCTGTCTCTTTCTCTTGTGGTCAGGTCAGGTCGTCGCCGGAAATCCCGGCGACTTGCCAGCGGGCGGCGCGGGCGCTTTCCACACGTGTGAGCTGCACCCGGTATGCCTGTGTGATCTCACCGCCGCCGACCGCCCATACGACGTGGGCCCGGCCGGTGCGGTCCGGGCCGGTGCCGGGTGCGGCCTCCCAGCTCTGGACCCGCCCGAGCTCCACCCCCTCCGGCAGTGCGGGGACGGCCGTCCCCGGGGCCGCCGCCTGGGCGGCCCCGCCCGATGCCCATACGCGGAAGAAGCCGGTCACCGTCGTGCGGGTCGCGGCGGAGAACGCGGGGTCAACCGGCCTTTCGGGGTGCTCCGGGCCGGGGGCCTGGCGCTCGGGGACACCCAGGAGCGCGGGGGCCCGCTCACCACCAGGCGCCCGCCGCCGGCCACCGCCACGGGGATCTCCACGGCCACCCAGCGCACCGGCCCCGCCCCCGGGGCGATCTGCGCATCGACGCGGACTCGGGCGCGGCCCGCCCGGCCCGGGATGACCGGGCCGGGCACCACCAGGCCGACCGCCTGGGTGCCCCGGCCGTCCCATCCCAGCTGCGGGTCAACCCCGGCCGCCAGGACGGCGGCCAGCTCGCGCGCCCGGTCCTCGGGCTTGGCCTCATCCCAGGCCAGATAGGCGTGGGCGGCCCGCACGGCGAGCGCGCGGGCCGCGTCCTCGGGGTAGGCCGCGGCGGTCGGGCCGGGCGCGGGCGCGGCCTGCGGACCGGCAGGGGAAGGGGGTGGTGCGACGAGTCCCCGCAGTCCCGCCGCAGCCAGCAGTCCCACCGCGCCCCACAGAGCGATACGCCCGACGCGGACCAGAGCGGGCGGCTTCTCGGGCACGACCGCCCACGGCGTACCCTCGGATTCGGTTTTATGCCCGGACCCGTCCCCCGGATTACTCGTTACCCACGGGTTGACGGGAGGGGCCTGCGGCGCCTCCTGCGGCTTCCTGGTCCACATGCCCGTGAAACGATGCAAAGGGCCTGAAGGCACTAACATCCGGAACTTTTCCACTCTTTCGATAAGACCATGAAATTGTTCACCAATCGGGTCAGGGTCGAACGGGAGAACTGGCCTGCCAGCGCTTGAGCCAATCCGTGATCTCGTCACGGGTGTAATAGGTGACCCGCCCGTCATTCGTACCGGCGGGGAAGGGCACTCCCCGCCTCACGCTGCGCCCCTTGTAGACCTTGGCGGTGGCGTGCTCCCAGGGGAGCAGCCCCGCCGCGCATGCCTCGGCGAGGCTGAAGAGCTCCGGACCGGGACCAGTTACCTCGGTCGTTACCTCGGTCGTTACCTGGGCCCCTGTTACCGGTCCTGAGCTGGGCGGATTCCCCCCGGACCCTGGGGTGTGGCGGAGGGTAACCGCCCCGCCCGTCACCGGCTCCTCCGGGCCGCAGGAGCCGCCCACCAGGAAGGGCGGGATGGCCAGCGACCGGGCCTGCTCCATCGTCTCGTCCGTGATCCACGGAGCCATCTCCCCCGCGTCGAACCAGGCCGGCGCGGGCGGCAGGGACGCAAGCCGGGCGGCCACTTCCGGGACGATGAAAGCGGGCTGGAATTCCCTCACCCAGAGACCGTTCGTCTCCGGATTGATCCGCCCGTCCGAGAAAACTCCGCGCCCCGGAACCGTGGTGTCCGGGGACACCACGGCTGTCGACGCACCGAAAGCCACTGTCCACGACGGGTAATCGCAGTATCCAAGCTGCGCTTTCCACCCGATTTGCGCCCGCTCCATCGTGCCGCCGAAGTAGGCATTTGCCCACTGCTGCGCACCGACCCCGAACCGGTGGTCGGCCGACCGCCCCTGGAGAAGCCCGATCGAAAACCATTCCGCGAAAGGCGGAGTGCCCCGGCCCTTGATGTGGTATTTCCACCAGATCAGAGCCATCTTCATCATGGTCGGCAATTCATCCGTGACCAGGAGGCGCGGCACAAGCAATTGCCTCAGCGCCGGGTCCCCGCTTTTCCCGAGCGCGGTTTCCGCCGCCATCATCGACATAATGAACTCGCCGAGGGCCGCCACGCATTCGGCAGGAGTCTTGTGGACCCGCACACCGCTCTGCCCCTCAGCCTCCGAAAGCGAATTCTGCTTGGTGTCCAGAATATCCACCAGGGTCCCGGTCTCCCTGGCCTGCACCACTCCGAGATAGAGCACCGTGGATTTACCCGACCCGGTCAGACCTCCGACCCCGAAATGCGGTGTGGCCGATCTGGTGTGAATCACCACGTCCTCAAAATCGGACCCCCGGACGGCCTGGCCCACATACACCTGATACGGATCACCGAGCGCCTTCCACTCGACCGATCGCGGGAGCTGCAACGCCCGTGCGGGCGGCTCCCGGCGCACCCATTCGGCATAGGGGGCGGAATCGGCACGGTGCCACTTCTCCTCCCATTCGCCGGGCAGCCGCTCCGTCACCGTGGCGGTGAGCGACCGCTTGCCCGCCTCTCCCCCGGGCCACCCCGCCGGCAGCCGCAGCACCACCCGGGCACCGGGCACACCGACGTCCCCGGGCAGGTGCAGCCACCGCCGCTGACGCTGCGACTCCTCCAGCCCCAGCGCGGGGCGCAGGGCCTCCCACATCCCCGGCCCGTACACGAGATCCGCCCCCGCAGGCCGGGGCCGCCACCACCCCAGGGCCGCCGGACCCGTCACCGCCGCCGCCACCGCCACCGTGGCCAGAGCGCCCGCCCCGGCCATCACCTCCGGCCACCGGCCCCGCCACCCGGCCACCGCCGCCGCGGGCACCGCCAGGCGGACCGCCGCACGGGCAGCACCCGGCCAGCAGGACCACCGCCGCGCCCCGGCCACCAGCCGCGCACCGCGCCCCTGCTTCACGCCGCACGCCGGGGCGGCGAGGTCAGCGGCCCTACGCTCGCGCACCACCTCCACCCCCGCACACCACCAGCTGGCCGACGACGAGGGGGGCCCGCACCGCAGGTCCTGGCCCGTCAGAAACCGCAGCAGCAGCCCATCCCCCGGTCCTCGCAAGGCGGCCTTCCCCGGACGCCCCGCTCGCACCCGACCGGTGGGCCGCTGCTGTGCCAGCACGCCCAGCACCGGCACACCGACCATCACGGCGGCGACGGCCGCCGCCGCCGGATTCTGCGTGGCCCACCCCCACAGATCCCCGTACACCCGCACCCTCCCAACCGGGACACACCATCCCTCACCCAGAGAAACGAGACATCCGGGCGCGGGAAACCCCCGAACGCCTCGCGCACATAGGGCAGATGGGGTGACAGCCTGCGCCTGCGGCCGGTCACGGCCGGACTCTGGGGCACGGTGGGCCCATGCTCCGCCTCTGCACCACGCTGTCCGCCGCAACCGCCGCGATCCTCCTGACGGGGTGCGTGGCCCTCTCCCCGCCGGACGCCGACCCGCCCCGCCACCATCCCGCCGGGCGCTCCCTGCCGCTCGTCCCGCCTGCCTCCCCCTCCCCTCTGGAGCAGCCGCCGGGCATCGAGGAGCTGGTGCGGATCGGGCCCTCTCCGGCGGCGTCGGCCACCGCGGATCACCAGCGGCACCGGAAGCCGGCGGCGCGGCCCGAGCGCCGCCCGCAGCCGCCCGTGGCCGCACCGCACCGGGCCCGGCCGTCCTCCCCCCGCAGCCGCCCCCGGCCCCCGGCTTCCGCCCCGCCGCGCCGCACCGAGCGCTGGGCCCCGAGCACCCCCCGCGTGCCCTCCGGCGGCGGCATGCGCTCGGTCTGCCGGTCCGCCCAGGGCGTCACCTCCCCGGGCGTGGTGACCCTGTGCCGGTCCATCGCGGGGCGGTAGCCCTGGGACTGGTACGACGAGAGGGGAAGGGCTACGGGGCCCTCTGCGAGCCAGGCAGGTAGACCATCACCCCACCGGTGATCGGCACGCACCGCGTGTCAGCCGGAAGCTGGACGAGTGCCACGGTCTCGGCCTGTCCCGCCACGCTGATGCGCTGGAGGTGGTCACGGCCGTACAGGACGGTCCCGGGGTCCTCCAGCGTGCCGGTGATGCACAGCACCGGGTCAGGAAGGTAGCGACCGCCATCGGCCTGTCCTGCGGCCACCTCGATCCCGTTCACCTCAGCCGCCACATGCTCCAGCGGGGTCTGGCACGGCGGGCACAAGACGAGCGCGATCCTGCCCCCCTCGTACTTCCCGGACCAGTTCTCGGCGGCCTTGGACGCAAGGTCCTTCGGCGCGTAGCAGCCGCACCGGGTGCACCGGAGCCGCGTTCCTGGCCGAGTCTGTGGGCGCTTCTTACGACTCATGCTCGGTCAACGACTCCTGGCAAGGACGGTACCGGCGGCCCGGCGGCCGGTGCGGCTACGGTCCCCGGCACGACGACCCCGACGACTGGCAGGGTGACACCCCCTGACACGCTCCCGCCGGGGCCGTGCAGCATTCGGCCCCGGCCGCCACCGCCCCGTACGTCACCGACGCCCGGTGTACGTCACCGAGGTGACGTACACCGAGGACCGCCAGGAGCACGGTGGGCACGGCTCCCGGCCGGACGTCCAGCGGTGACCCGGCTCCGGGCCTCCCCCGGGGCGTCATCGGACGACGATCGGGACGAAAACCGCAGCGAGGAAGGTAGCGCCGACGAGACCCACCGTCAGCGGTGCGACCCACGCCGGGTGGCGGTGGGCGAGGTAGACGAGCCCGGCGACGAACAGGAAGACGACGAGGACCAAGAGCACAGCGACGATCAGGGCGAGCGAGGACACAGGTGTTCTCCTTGAAGTTCGAGAGAGGGCGCTCCGGGTGAGCGCGGGACCTACAGTCCGCACCGGCCGCCGGGCGATCCAGTCCTCGCGAAAATCCGATCGGGGCGCCGCCGGCAGGCCGGTGACGGTGCATCGGAACGGATTCGCGAGGGCTTGACACCCGGTGATCGCGGACTGTGGCAGCACACTGCGACGCGGCGGGGTAAGGCACGCAACCCCCGCCGTTCAGATGCCAGGCGGCGGCGGCGGTGGTCATCTGACCGGCCGCTTTCCTTCTCCACTTCTGATGTCGGTGTCACTGAGCACGATCTGTGACACCCAAGCCCCGAATGTGACGCACACCACTGGCTGCCCGATCTGCGGAGCTGGCGGCACACCGCCCCGGCGCGGGGCTAGCCGCGCAAGGTCCGGTGCGGCGGCGGTCACCCGACCGGCTGGGCAGGCGCGGCGGACTGCGCAGGCCGGGACGGGGAGGACAGGGGGATGACGCGTCCGATCCGGATCTGGCTCCCTTTCTGTCAGTCACGTCATTCGGGGTTCTGCGCTACACCCTGTCTGATGCTTTGAGAGCCGGATTCCCGCTTGGCTAGTGGTCGCGCGTTCGGCTCCCTTTGGTCTCCATGTCGAGACCGCTATTAACGCCGGGGCTCCGTCGAGAACCTACGCGTATGTCTTCCTCTCGAATGCCAGGGTGGGCATTCGAGCGCGGTCTAGTGACGGTCGCTCGTTGTTGTTGGAGGGGTGCTGTAATTCCTCCAGTGTGCGGCCGCGTTTTTCCGGATGGGCATCTTGGCATGCCGGGGGCGGCTCCGGCCGGCTCCGGGGAGGGCGGTCCGCGGGGAGGTTCCGAGGGGCGCTCTCCGGCGGACCTGGCGGGTGGCTCCGCGCCCGGGTGGCGGCGCTCCGAGGGTGGCGTGGGCGGCTCCGGGCCGGGGTGGCGGATCTCCGGGCGCGCGGTAGGGCGGCTCCGAGGGCGGAGCGTCTGGTGCCTGGTGGTCGTGGAGCTGGCGGGCCACTGTGGGGCGGTCTGTGGACGGGGTACTTCTGCGGGTGCGGCGGTCGTGGTCCTTGGTCGGCTGCTGCAATGACTCCCGCCATGCGGTCGGTTGATCCGCTTGTCGCAAGGTGATGACCTGGTCATACGTCCCAGTTTCCTCGCGTCTTCCTGACGCATGGCGCTACCTGTCGGCTGCGGTCGGTCGTCACGGTTCAGTGGGTCCGTGGTTCCACGGTTGCCCGGTCCGGTGGGTCCGTGGTTCCACGGTTGCCCGGTCCGGTGGGTCCGTGGTTCCACGGTTGCCCGGATGGTTCCGTGGTTCCACGGCTGCCCGGTCCGGTGGGTCCGTGGAATCAGGGGATCGGGTAACCGTGGAACGGTGGTATCACGGTTTCGTGGGTCCGGGGGTGGTCCGGTGAGGGAGGGGGACGCCTTCACGGGTCAGGTAGTCGGTGACGGCCTGGGTCAGTAGGGACTTGACGGTGACGCCTTGTAGGGCTGCGGTGGCGCGTAGGGCGCGGGCCACGCTGACGGGCAGCTCGGAGGTGAAGGAGCGGTAGGGGTCCGGGTCCGGAGCGGACAGCTTGGAGGGGAGCTGCTGGTCCTGGGGGACTTCGTCGTACTTGGGCATAATCAGGCGGCGCTTTTCTCTAGATGGGTGATCCTGTTTCGGAGCCAGGTGTATGCGTCGCGGAAAAGGGCGGCCATATCGCGTCCTTGTGATCCGCATTCTGTGAGTGGGAGTGCTTTTTCTGAGGCGGTCTTCATGACGGCGAGTTCCGGGAATCGGGTAGGGCAGATGGATTCCGGTCCGGAGATTTTCGCCATGTCTTCCAGGCGGGTGCGGTGGACTCCTAGATGGGCGCGGTACCGGGTGGGAACGAATCCCGCGATTTGGAGGTCTGGGTTGAGAGTGTGGCGGTCGCGGGCGATTCTTTCGGATACGCGTCGTGCGGCCTGTACGGATTCGAATTCTGCTTCGCACGGCACAAGCAGGTAGTCGCTGGCCGTCCATGCGTTGTCGGTCAGGTGCGACAGCAGCGACGGGGGGCAGTCGATCAGGACGAGGTCGTAGGCGTCCACGACGGTGGCCAGTGCTCGCAGGAGACGGCGTTCCGCGCTGGGGAGACCGGCTGTGAGCCCCAGGAGCTCCAGGTCGAGATCGGAGGGCAGGACGTCGATGCGGCTGCTGTAGGGGGCGCTCCAGCCGCACGGGGTGACAATGCGGGCGGCTTCTCCCCGGGCCGGTGAAGGCAGGACGCCTGCCAGACTCGCGGCGGCGCGGTCCTCCAGGGCGTCGGGGAGATGGGCGCGCAGGCGGCGGGTGGAGTTGCCCTGGGGGTCCATGTCTACGACCAGGACGCGCTCGCCGGCTTCGGCAGCGGCGGCTGCGAGGCCGACAGTGGTGCTGGTCTTGCCGACGCCGCCTTTGTGGTTGGCAACGGCGATGTGCGGCGGCAGGGCGGAGGGCGGGTGGGATTGGGCCATGGTGACGTCCTTTCGCGGGAGTGGACGGACGTCACCGGGATATCACGGTTCCGTGATTCCGTGGTCCCACGGGGTGGGTGGCGTGCTGGTTCCCAGGAACCACGGAACAGTGCTTCCGCGCTTCCGCGCTTCCGCGCTTCCGCGCTTCCGCGCTTCCGCGCTTCCGCGCTTCCGCGCTTCCGTGGTTTCGGGGTGTCGTGGCTCTGTGTGCCGGGTGCGGCGGGCGGTAGCGTGGTGCTGCACAGCAAAGAGCGGGCCCCGAGGCGATGACTGCGCCTCGGGGCCCGCTCTGTGTGTGCCGGGGTCAGGCGGTGGTGTGCTCCTGACTGTTGGTGTGGGGCAGGGTGTAGCCGGTGCTGATCAGGGCGCGGGCTTCCTTGAGGTAGTCGCTGGCGGTGGATTCCTTGACGCCCATGGCCTGCTCGATGTCGTAGAGGGCGACCTTGCCGGTCTGGCTGGTGAGGACCATGCGGGCGACCTTGCGGACGGCGCGCTCGCGGGGCTGGAGGCGGGCGTTGTCCTCGTCCTCGGCGGCCTGGCGCTCGGCGCGGGCGATCTCGGTGCGGAGCTGGGCGGCCTCGTGGTCGAGGCGGGCGGCCTCGGCGCGGGCCTGGGCGTCCGCGTGGAGCGCGCGGCCGGCTGCTTGCTTGTCCTCGGCCGCCTGGCGCTCCTGCCGGGCGGCTTCGGCGGCCAGGCGCTGGGTCTCGGCATCGGCGGCGGCCTGCGCCTGGCGGTCCTGGGCGGCCTTGCGGTCCAACTCGGCGGCGGTCGCGCCGGTATATGCCTTCTGGGTGGCCTGGTCGCGCACCTGGGCGGCCTCCTGCTCGATGCGAGCGGCTTCGTGGTCAAGGCGGGCAGCCTCGGCGCGGGCTGCGGCCTCCTCCTTCAGCGCCATCGCGGTCGTCCGCTGGTCCTCGGCCGCCTGGCGCTCCTGCCGGGCGGCTTCGGCGGCCAAGCGCTGGGTCTCGGCCTCGGCGGCGGCCTGCGCCTGGAGGTCTTCGGCGGCCTTGCGGCGCAGCTCGGCGGTACGGGCGTTCTCCTCGGCCTGGTGCTCGGCCTCGGCGCGGCGGGCTGCGTCGAGCGCGGCGCGCTCGGCGGTGGACTGGGCGGCCTGGGCCTGGATTCCGGCGGTGGCGGCGGTGGCCTCGGCCTGGTGGGCGGCGGCGCGGACCTCTCCGTCGGCCAGGGCCTTGAGCTTGGCCACCTCGGCTTCCTGGCGGGCCTGGTCGGCTTCCTTGGCCAGGGTGTCCATGCGGGCCTGGTGGGCGTCCTCGCGCTCCTGACGCTCACGCTCGCGCCGCTCGGCCTTCTCCCGCTGCTCCCTCTCGCGCTTGCGGGTCTGCTCGGCCTTCTCGTCGTCGCGCTGCTGCTGCTCGCGGTCCTCGGCCTCCTGGCGCTCGGCCTGGCGCCGGGAGGCTTCCTGGGCCTTCTCCTGGGTCAGCATCCGGGCGGGGATGGCGCGGGCCTCCTCCACGCTGACCCCGTAGGGGGCCAGCAGGGCGGGCATCCGGTCCAGGACGCTGGCGCGATCCTGCGTGCTGCCCTCCGCGTACCGGGCGCGGTGCTTCTGCCACACGCGGTAGATGGCGAGCTGGCGGACGAACTGGCGGGCTTCGGCGTAGGGGGCCGGGTAGGTCTTGGCGTGCTGGAAGATCTTCCAGGTGACACGGAAATTGAGCAGCCAGTCGGCCAGGGTCAGGGCCTCATCGTCCAGGTGCCCGGCCTCCAGGCGGGCGGTGCGCACGATCGCCCACCGGGCGACCTCCGTCAGGATCACGTAGGCGACCGGCATCATCGCGTGGCCCAACAAGCGCCCGGGATCGGCCTGTACGGCCTCCAGGAGGCCCGGGGAGCGGGGCATGCCCCCGGCAGCTGCCGACACGTTCAGGGCGATCGTGACGGCTGTCAGGGCGTGCGCGCAGACCCGCACCCACGGGCGGGCCATCCGGCGCCAGGCCATCACGAGATCAGCGGTGTACAGGGCGATGATCAGCCCGTCCACCCCGAGCGGAAACGCGTACGACTCCCACCCGCTGCCGAATCCCCAGCCCACGGCCGCGTCACGCAGAGCGCCGTAGGAGAGGGCGAAACCGACGCCTGCGGCGGTCAGTCCGGAGAGAACCGCGACGATGGCGAGCGGGATCATCAGCTTGCGGCTGCCCGGCGTCCCCGGCTTCTTCCCCTCCAAGCCCGGCTCCCGGACGTCGGCCGTACCGCTTGCGGCCACCGCGGTCTCGTTCTGGCCCCGCGCCGGCTGCTGCTGCGGCGGCGCGGACCGCGCCTCGGGCATCGTGATCGTCGTGCTCATCTGGGTCTCCTTGCCGAAACGGTTCAGGGTAGAGGGCGGGGCGGCGCGTCCGGTGCGCCGCCCCGGCAGGGGATGGGCGGTCAGGCCGCGATGTGCCGTCCGGTGGCGGCCACCAGGTCGTCAGCGGCCTTGATGGCGGCCTCGCGGCGGGCGGCGAGAATCGTGTGTCCGTCAGCGCTCCGCAGGGCGTAGGCGGCCTGCGCGGCGGCCTGCGCTGCTGTGGCCACGGCAGGCATGAGGAGCTGGACCTGAAGGAGAGGGCCGGTGATCGCAGCGCGGGTGGCGTGCGACTCGGTGCGGGCGCAGGTCCAGTCCTCGCCGCGCAGCCGCAGATCCTCGCGGACCCACATCGCCCTGCGGTGGTCGGCCAGGGCTTCGGCCAGGGCGGTCACGGCAGCCAGACCCTCGGTGCACAGGGCTTGCTGACGTGCCGTACGGGCGGCGCGGGTCTGATGGGCGCTGGTGATCCCGACACCCGCGAGGGTGCCGAGGACCGCGATCAGGGTTTGCCACATGGGGTGGTCCTTCCTCGAAACGGTGGGGTGGGGTGGGTCAGCCGGAGCAGACCGAGCAGACCGGTGACTCGGTCCATGCCTGGCACTTGGCGCACTGGTAGAGGTGACGCAGCAGCGGGAGCCCGGCCAGACGGCGGCGGAGGCGGGTACGGGCGCTCATGAGGTCACCCCCGGCTGCACCCAGGCGCCGCACCGGCCGCACACGAGCTGGCCGCTGCTGGAGGTCATGGACCGTCCGCAGCACTTCACCGGGTCGGTGCTGATGTTGGTCTTCTTGTCGTTGAGTGCCACGATGGGCTCTCCCTTTCCTGTCGGGATGGGGAGCGGAGCGACCGGCTTTCTTGGCAGTTGGGCGGTCGCTCCGCGCTGATGTCTGGGGCCGTCTGACGGCTCCCCTCACCGCCCGGCGTGGGGCCGGGCGGATCGGGCAGCCGTCAGCCGCGCTGCTGGGTGAGATCGATACGGGCGGGCTCGACGCACTGGCTGTGCGCAAAAGCCATGATTTTTGCGTACGCCTCGTCCGTGGTCTCCGCGCTGAGGCTGCCCTTGCCCTCGGCGAGGTGGTCGGCCGCCGTGCTGCCGAAGAACGTGAACTCGTAGCGGGTCATGGGTTCCTCCTGTGGTGTGAGGCCGGGCTGTCCGGCTCCCCACCCGCCCCCGCAGGGGCGGACAGGCAGCCGTCAGACGGTGCGGTCCGCAACCGGGGTGAGCAGGTAGTACGGGAACGGGCGCTCCTCGATGTGGACCCCGGCGCTCTTGATCCAGTACCAGTGGAACGGGAAGCGCGGGGCGCGCAGGATGCGCAGGGCGACCGCACGGTGGTGTCCGTCCGAGACGTAGACGTCGCCGTACCGGTCGCTGATGCCGAGGACCACGGGCACGTCCAGGCCGCGCAGCGGGATCGTCTCCAGCAGACCGGCGAGGATCACCGCGTCCTTCTCCCGGCGGGCGAACCGGGTGTGGGCGTGGGCCCAGCGGGTGTACTCGGTCGGGCGGATCGCTGCGTCCGACAGCAGCGCGGTCGGCAGGCTTCCCCGGTAGCGGGCCACGGCGCTCACCGACCGTTCCGTGTGGTGGCGTTCGCGCGGCCGAACCAGCGGGCGTCCACGTGGTTGGTGACGTGCGTGGTGGTGGTCTGGGAGGGGGCTCGGCGGGCGGCGGCGCCGACCACGAACAGGAACGCCAGGGCCCACAGGCCGCCGCCGGAGGCGACGGCGGCGAGCGGGGCGAGAACCTGGCCGAGGCCATAGCCGACCCCGGCCGCGGCGGCTCCGGTGCCCAGCCCGGCCGCCAGGACGACCTGCGCCCGGGAGTCGATGAGCGGCTGCGGGGTCAGGTCACGGGGCCGGGTGGCCGGCACAGCCGCGATCAGCGCGTCAGCGTGGGAGCGGGAGACGGGGACCATCCGCCCGTACGCGTCGGGCACCCAGACGATGACCTCCTGGTGCTCCTGGTGGCGCTCGCCGTGCAGCTGCACCGGGCCGAACAGCGGGGCCGGGGCGGGGACGTAGGTGGTCGTCGGGCGGGGTTCGAGGTGGTGGGACACGACTCGCGCTCCTCACGTTAAGTAACTGTCAGGGAGGGTGTCAGAGAGGGGGTGTTCTGACAGTCAGGGCGGGAAGTCAGGCCCTTCACGTGCGAAGTTCCGTGACTTCCCTATAGGCCCCCGGCGGGCCTGACTGTCAGAAGTCAGGCCCGACCGTGACTGTCAGACCGTCACAATCTGTGACGGTTATGCGGGCTGGAGCGGGGACTGGACGATGGAGTACGAGCCGTGTCCGTCGCGCTGGAGCAGCCCCAGCTCCATCAGGCGCTTGAGCTCGCCCTGCATCCAGGGGCGCTTGCGGCCGGCGGCCGTGGTCGCCGGGATCAGGTCGGCCGGCTCGAACTCCAGGCGGCCGCTCTGGACCCAGCCGTCGAGCTCGACGTAGAGGATGTGGCGGGCCTCCTCGGTGCCCACCGGAGCCGGAGCCTCGAACTCCATCCCGGAGTCGTCGTCGGCGTCGGGGACGTCGTCCTCCAGGCGCAGGGAGGCATAGGGGGCGTCCGGCTCGGGGTCGCCGGGGATGGAGCCCATCACCTCGTCGTATGCCTCCTGGAGCTCCATCTCCGCGGCTTCCTCAGCGGCGCTCATGTGGTCGTCGTCCTCCAGGTCGTGGACGGAATCGGCGGGCGCCGGTCCGGAGTGGCCGGGGTGGGTGGCCGGAGCGGGCTGGCCGACGCCGACAGTGGTGCGGTTGGTGCCCCGGTGGGTGCGCTGCGCGTATGCCTGGCCCAGCGCCGTGGCGGTGGTCTCGTCCAGCGGGTCCCGGTAGGGGGCCCCGGCGGCCACCAGGGCGGCCAGCTCCTCGCGGTCGGTGAGGCCGGAGCGGACCTCGGTGACCCACCGGGCATCCGGAATGCCCATGCCGGTGGCGAACGCGTAGCCCGGCCTGCTGGAGCCCCACGCGGGAATCGCTCCCGCGCCGGTCACCGAGTCCGGGAGGCAGAATCCGGCGTCGCCGGGCTGGTCGACACCGAAGCAGATCGAGCCCTGGAGGTTGGCCCGGATGTCCGTGCTGAGGTTGGTCCAGGTGGCGCGCTGGAGGCTGATGCCCAGCCAGATACCTACCGAGCGCGCCTTGCGGGCGATCTCCTCCAGCTCCTCGAAGTCCGCGACGTCAGCCGCCTCCTCGATCCACACCAACATGGCGTTGAGCGAGGAGTCCGGCGTCCACTGGTCCAGGCCCTCCGACGCGAGGACGTCGCCTCGGGCCTTGATGGCGGCCGGGAGCGAGCGCAGCATCCGCTTGGCTTCCTTGGCGTCCTGGATCAGCCAGTCGATCCCGTCCGCGATGTGCCCGACCGTCTGCCGGCCCTTGGCCAGGTCCACCAGGAACACGGTCATCTTGCGGCGGGTGGCCAGGTGCGCCACCAGGGAGCGCAGGAACTCCGACTTGCCCGCACCGGTCACACCCATAACCAGAACGTGCTGGAGGATCGCCGCCCCGAACGGATTGAGCGCCCAGACCTCGCCGTCCGCGTACAGGCCGACCGGGATGTCCTCCGTGGGCAGCAGACCCAGAGCGGTCGGCTGCGCGAACGGCACACCGTCCTTGAGCAGATCCGCGACCCGCAGGGAGATCGTGCCCCGGGACGCGTTCTCCGGGTCCGGCGTCACGATCACCCCGGACGGCGGGACCTGGAGTGCTGCGGCCACCCGGCCGGTGGTGCCCTGCACGGCCTCGACCGTGGTTCCGGGCTCGACCTGCACCGCCGCCTGCACGGTGCCCTTGCCCGAGCCCTTCGCGTCCCTGACCCGCACCTTCTCCCAGCCGATCGCCGCGGCCAGCGCGGCCATCCCGCCGTTCTCCTCGGTGGTCTCGGTGTCGCCGGAGGCGCCGTTGCGGATGATCTGGCGCACGTTCCAGGACGCGGCGAACATCCCGCCGCCGATGAGCCAGCCGTCCAGCACCGGGGAGCCGAAAGGGCCGGCGGCGGTAGCGCAGGTGAGCCAGCCCATCCCGGCCGCCACCGACGCGGACACCTGCGCCCGGCGGAACTTGCCGAACTTGGTGGCGGCCGGGGTGGACTTCCACGCCACCCCGGTCAGGGCCGCACCGCCGACCGCCAGGGCGGCCGACGCGAGACCGGCCGACAGCGGGGTGGCGCCCCACATCGTGTTCGTCGCCCACCCGGCCAGCGGCGGCAGGGCCGCTGCCCCGGCCCACGGGGCGGTGTACGGCAGCGCCTTGCCCGCGAGGTGACCGACGACGTGCGCGATGAACGCACCGCCCCTGCCGAACGGCACAACGTCCGTCGTGGTATTCATCGGGACCGCAACCGCGGTCTTCTTGCGTCCGGCCATCACCGGACCTCCTTCTCAGCGTCAGGGCAGGTCCGGCAGTCGGGGCCGTCCGGGCAGGCATCAGCGACCTCGCACGCCGTGGAGCAGTACCGGTAGCCGCCCGGGGCACCGCAGTTGATGCACTCCCAGAGCTCCATCACTGGTCCCCGATCGTGAACGTCTTGCGCGGGGCCTTCTTGCCGTTGCGGCGGGCCTTGGCCTCCTGCTCGGGCTTCACGAAGTGCCGGTCGAAAGCGTGCGCCATCTTCAGGGCGCCGACACCGAGCGCCTTCGCGGCCTCGGCCGACACCTTCAGGTGCGCGGAGACCAGACGGGCCTTGACGCGGCTACTCGCGCCGAAGGTGTACCACTTGCCCTTGTAGGTGCTGAGGACCCCGTTGATCTCCTCGGCCCGCATCCCCAGGATCAGGTGGAGCTCACGGCCCAAATGGTTGATCGCCTTGGCCAGCGCGAGGATGTCCTTGTCGGACGTGAACTCGATGCGCTCGATCGCGTAAATCAGGGCGTCGCCCTGGTGGCGGTCCCCGTTCCCGCCCGCCGCACCGCCACCGCCGTTGCCGCGACCGCCGCCGTTGCCCCGGCCGCCGACGTTCACGGTGAGCGGCGGGACGAACCCGCTGGCCGCCGCACCGACGAACCCCCCGGCCGCCGCACCCGCCGCGCCCGCCACCCGCTCGCCACGCCCCGACCCGGCCGGGGAGGACGGCTGCGGCGGAACCTGACGGCCCTCCGCACGCGCCCGCTGCCCTGCGGGGAACGACGGCTCACTGATCCCGCCGTCCTCCTCCCAGTCGTAGACATCGCTCTCCGCCGCCCGGGGCCGCCCGGCCGGACGCCCCAGACGCACATCGACACCAGCCTCCGGGTCGTGAACCCAGCCATTGCTGTTGGTCGCCATCACTTCTCCTCGAAGATCGTGTTGCCGCCGAACCAGGCGGGCTGGGAGAGGTGGACGACGTCCGCCTCCGGGTCGTCGTTCCGGACCGCGTCAGCGGTCTTCTCAATCAGCTCGTGCGCCGCCATGAACCGCGCCGTGGCCAGCGCCGCGTACAGGTCGGTGGGACCCATCCGCGTGGCCGTCGCGAGGCGGACGGCGAGGCCGGCCACCCGGGCCGCCGACGCCACCGCCCCCGCGATCCGGTCCACCAGCAGCACCCTCATCTGCCCGTACATCAACGGCCACCCGTCAGCGCCATAGCGCTGACCACACGGCCCGTACCACCGGTCAGGGCCACCACGGTCAGCAGCTCCCCGTCCGGGGTCCGCAGCCGCCGGCCCTCCGCGTCGAACACGAACGTCACCGGCTCGAAACCGGCGAGCGTGTTCTTGCCGATCGTCAGATACACGTCCCGCTCGGGCATCTCCGCCATGCGCCAGGTCTGCCGACTCGGCCCGAAGTAGATGTAGATGGCGTTCACCGGCCACCTCCGAACAGGTCCCCCGGCAACGACGTCTGCGCCTCGTCCAGCCGCTGACGGCGCAATTCCGCCGCCCGCTCCGCGTTACGCGTACGGGCCTTGCGCCAGCACGGGCCGCACCACGGCCGCAGCTCGGACACCGGGGCGGAGGCCGTCTCGTGCTCGGTCAGCGGCAGCGGGTGCGGAGCAGTGATCAGCGGCACCTTGACCGTGCCCTCGGACTCGCACTTACCACCCGCGTGCTCACTCCCACAGCCACCCCCACAGACACACGACCTGCGGTGCTCCCGCAACACCTGCTCCAGCACCGTCATCCCCGCCACCCCGACCCGCGCCGCGAACGGCTCGGCCTCCGGGCCACGGCGGTTTCCCTCGCGCTCCTGGCGGTCGATCTCCTCCGGCAGCCCCGCCCGTAAGCGGGCGCTGACCTGCGGCTCTACCGGCCGCTCTGACACGATCGTCACGTCGGTTCCCTCTCCCAGAGGCTCAGACCGGCCCCGGCACATCTGGCGTTGCAGCGCCCTGCCGGGAACCGTCGACATACCTGACGAACCATCCTCAAGGTACGAGTTGGCTCATCGATAGGTACTTCATGTACCTTCCGATGACCAGAAGGTACATGAAGCACACGCATCATGCAAGCGTTGTACCTTGAAGAGGTATTGATGTACCTTCAGGGAGAGTCGCTGATCCGACGAAACAGGAGTAGTCATGGCATACAGGTCACTTGGGAAGGGGTATGCCGACGTGGCAGACCACTTCCGCGCACGCATCAAGAACGGAGAGCTCACCCCCGGTGAAACGCTCCCCTCCGTAGCTGAGATTCGAGAGCAGTTCGACGTCGCCGCCAAGACCGTGAGCCGCGCCCTGGGCATGTTGAAGACCGAAGGATTGGTCACGTCCCGGGGTTCACTCGGGACGGTCGTCGCCAAGTCCTCGATCGTCATCACCGGCTCCGACCGACTGAACCGCATGGCGCGGAACGGGCTCCGGTACGCCCCTGGCGAGACTTCTACAGGTCACCGCGTTATGTGGCGGTCGGCGCACGACGCCAAGGTCTGCAAGGCCCTCGACCTGGAGCCCGGCGACGAAGTAGTGATCCGCATCCGCGTCTTCCACCAGGATGGGCAACCCACCTCGGTTGGGCTCTCCGTCTACCCGCCCCACACAGTCGCCACGGTGCCGGAGCTGACGGAAGACGTCCGCATGACCTACCAGTTCGACAAACTCTATGCCGACCGGACAGGCAAGAAAGTAGTAAAAGGGCAGAGGCTTAGCCATGCCCGCCAGGCATCGCAGGACGAACTAGACGCGCTCGGTATCGACGCGCCTTCCCATTCTGCAATCGCCGTTCTCGTCACCACGGTGACATTTCACGACGACGAACGCCCACTGGGCTATTGGGAAGACGTCTACGCCCCTGGCTCGCAGGTACCTATTCCCGACTAGGGCTCGGGGTACCGGTTCCCACTCCGGGCGGAGCTCGGATGAGTTTGCAGTAAGGCGGCATGACGACACAACGCAGCAGGCCCCGCCACTTGGCGGGGCCGAAGGTTACGGCTGGCGCGCCTCCCCATCCCCCCAGTGCATACGTGATACGGATTACACATATGTCCAGTACAGAGCAGCATCTACGAGTGACTGTGGCGGCACTGATGTACGCCACGGGCGAGGACCAGCGCGCTCTCGGCGCCGGGTTGAGGCTCAGTCAGGCCCAGGTCAGCCGGAAGCAGTCCGGGCGGGCGGCATGGTCCCTTACGGACCTGGATCGCCTCGCGGTCCACTACGGGATGCCAGTGGTCGATTTGCTGAGCGGTGCCGATCACGCCGTCTCGAAGCTCTCACCCCGTCGGCGGGCGGCGCTCATCGGGGGCACCCAGACCTCAATGGCGTTCTAACGGCGCGTAGTCTCGCCTGCACCAAAAGTTAAAGCCCGCCGTGCTCCACAGGGGATTCACGGTCCCGGATGTGGCGGCGGGCGACCTCACTAGGTCTTTGTCGAGTGTACCCACGCGTCGCGTGATGTACCTCGCGACGGCCGGAATGGACAGCGCATGGGGTACGCCCCTGACCGATTTAGCCCGGATGTACGGACCGGCGGTTCGCCGTTCAGCCAGTTCGTCTCGTCGGGGGCGTCCCGGTGATCCAGCACATGAACTTGGTGTTCCAGGCCAGCGGGCTGAAGACGGGTGAGGGCGCGTTCCTGATGGCGTGCGCGAACCACACCGACAATCGCGGCTACGTGATCGCACACATGCGGCAGCTCGCGGACGAGGCACACATGACGCTGCGGGCCGCGCAGGACAACCGGGCACGGCTGGAGGCCCGGGGCCTGCTGAAGTCGAAGGAGCGCCTCAACCCGAAGAACCGGGCGCAGATGGCCAACCTGTTCCGGATCAACCTGGACAAGCTGGCGGCCATGAAGCGCTCGAAGACGGACTACGGACCGACTCTCATCGAGGAGCTGACCTTCGACGCCTCCGACACGCCGTCCGAGGAAAACTCCAGCTCAGACCCCCATGCAGAATCTGCACCCCCCATGCAGAATCTGCACCCCCCATGCAGAATCTGCGGGGGATGGGGATGCAGAATCTGCACCCCTTCTCCTTCCTTCTTCTTCTCCCTCTTCTCTCTCTGGCCCCGGCCGTCCCATCGGTGACGGCTCGGAGGTCGGCGAGAGAGAGGCGGCTGCGCCGGAGGACGGCCCCGCTCCGGTTGCTGGTGCGGGTGGTGTGCCGGGTCAGCGGGAGAACACAGACGGCAGCGACGAGGACAGCGTGTCCGCTGCGGTGGAGTCGGTGGTGGGTGCGTACGTGGCCACCTACGTGAGCACGGTGGGTGTCCGGCCCCGGCCGTACGTGGTGCAGCGGGTCCGCAGGGATGCGGCGGCTCTGCTGGCCGCTGGCCGTGACGCGCTGTTCCTGGAGCGCTTGGCGGCCGATCTTGCGGTGCAGGGCTGGGAGGACCTGGTCAAGCACGTGTCGAAGAACCAGCCCAAGGCCGGATCGGGACGGAGCGCCGGGGGGGCTGAGCGGTGTGCGGATCATCCGGCCCGGTACCGGGTGGGATGCCTGGACTGCGCGATGGCCGTGCCGGTCTGACCAAACCGGTGCGGGCCGCTCCCCGGCATGGGAGCGACCCGCTGTTTTCCCCTGAACGCTTGACCGAACAGGAGACCTTCAGTGTCCACCAGCATTCCCGTCCAGCACCACGAGGACGAGGCGGCGGGGCGGTCGGCCGTCTTCACCCGGGTGCCGCCGCACGACCTCAGCGCCGAGCAGGCCGTGGTCGGCACCCTCATCAGCGCCGGTGGCCCGGCCGGCGGCCGGTACGTCGCCGAGACCCTGGAGACCGGCATCCGGCCCGAGGACTACTACCGGCCCGCCCACGCCCTGATCCACCGGGCCGTCTGCGACCTGCGCCAGGCGGGCGAGCCGGTCGACGTCGTCACCGTCACCGACGAGCTGACCCGGCGCGGTGAGCTGGCCCGGGCCGGTGGCGCGGTGTACCTGCACACCTGTGTGCAGGCCGTGCCCACGGCGGCGAACGGCCCGTACTACGCCGAGATCGTGCGCGCAAGGCATCCGGCGGGCG